>NZ_CP014545.1:815000-827500 GCF_001586275.1 Sphingorhabdus sp. M41
TTTTCATTGATTTTGGTTTTTAAGAGCGTCCGGTTTCAGAAATGGGCCGGTAGCTCAGTTGGTTAGAGCGCACCCCTGATAAGGGTGAGGTCGGAAGTTCGAATCTTCCTCGGCCCACCATTTCTAACAGACAAGTTTAGGGGCCTTAGCTCAGCTGGGAGAGCACCTGCTTTGCAAGCAGGGGGTCATCGGTTCGATCCCGATAGGCTCCACCAGTTTTTCGGTATAAGAGGCCGTCCTGCGGACGGCATCCCGAAAAACTCCCGAGCGACAGCGAAGGGCTGCCGCTAGAACGTCATTTCTCCAGAGATGAAGACAAAAGTTTCCTGCAGGTTACGATCTGCAGGCAAGCGAGGCTTCGGCCTCTATTTGACATTGTGAATGGGTTTTTTTAATCGATGCCGTGGCAATTTTGCGGTTTCGGTTCGGCGGTTTTCCGTTGGATTGAAGCAACATAATTGGCACAAGTATTCAAATTATTTGAATTACTAAAAGGCTGAGTAATTAATTGTCCGCATCATACAGACAAGGCCGAATTGGTCATCTGAAGCGCTTTTTTATGCAAGGAGCGTGGGAGGATTGGTCCAATCTTGTTGTTGGTGGTGTGGATTCTCAAGCGTGAGGTAAGAGCATTTGGTGGATGCCTTGGCACATACAGGCGATGAAGGACGTGGCACGCTGCGATAAGCGTTGGGGAGATGTGAGCAATCTTTGATCCAGCGATTTCCGAATGGGGGAACCCATCCTCACCATTTACTTTTGTTTTGAAGCACTTCGGTGTGACAAAGTGAGAGTAAATGGGGAAGGATATTACCGAGTTGAATAAAATAGACTTGGTGAAGCGAACCCGGCGAACTGAAACATCTCAGTAACCGGAGGAAAAGACATCAACCGAGATTCCGTTAGTAGTGGCGAGCGAACGCGGACCAGGCCAGTGCCTGATTGTAAATTAGCAGAACATTCTGGAAAGTTTGACCATAGTGGGTGACAGTCCCGTATGCGAAAATGATCAATCAGGACTCGAGTAGGGCGGAACACGTGAAATTCTGTCTGAACATGGGGGGACCACCCTCCAAGCCTAAATACTCGTATGTGACCGATAGTGAACAAGTACCGTGAGGGAAAGGTGAAAAGCACCCCGATTAGGGGAGTGAAATAGTACCTGAAACCGAATGCTTACAAGCAGTGGGAGCCCCCTTGTGGGGTGACCGCGTACCTCTTGCATAATGGGTCAGTGACTTAATCTATCTAGCAAGCTTAAGCCGTTAGGTGTAGGCGCAGCGAAAGCGAGTCTGAATAGGGCGAATGAGTTAGATGGATTAGACCCGAAACCCGGCGATCTAGGCATGACCAGGTTGAAGGTGCGGTAACACGCACTGGAGGACCGAACCATTTAATGTTGAAAAATTATTGGATGAGTTGTGTTTAGGGGTGAAAGGCCAATCAAGCCGGGAAATAGCTGGTTCTCCGCGAAAACTATTGAGGTAGTGCCTCGGATGTTTTCCTATGGGGGTAGAGCACTGGATGGGCTAGGGGGTCGCGAGACCTACCAAACCTAACCAAACTCCGAATACCATAGAGACAAGTCCGGGAGACAGACGGCGGGTGCTAAGGTCCGTCGTCAAAAGGGAAACAGCCCTAACCTACAGCTAAGGTCCCCAAGTCATATCTAAGTGGGAAAGCATGTGGGAATCCCAAAACAACCAGGAGGTTGGCTTAGAAGCAGCCATCCTTTAAAGAAAGCGTAACAGCTCACTGGTCTAAATAAGGGTTCCTGCGGCGAAGATGTAACGGGGCTAAAGATATGCACCGAAGCTTAGGGTTCAGAATTTATTCTGAGCGGTAGCGGAGCGTTCCGTAAGCGGATGAAGCCGAAGGGTAACCGACGGTGGACGTATCGGAAGTGCGAATGCTGACATGAGTAGCGACAAACAGTGTGAGATGCACTGTCGCCGAAAGCCCAAGGGTTCCTGCTTAAAGCTAATCTGAGCAGGGTGAGTCGGCCCCTAAGACGAGCCCGAAGGGGGTAGTCGATGGGAACACGGTTAATATTCCGTGACCTGGTGGAATGTGACGGATCTCGTGTGTTGTCTGATCTTATTGGATTGATCAGGCTTCGAAGAGGTTCCAGGAAATAGCTCCACCATATAGACCGTACCCTAAACCGACACAGGTGGGCAGGTAGAGTATACCAAGGCGCTTGAGAGAAGTATCCTGAAGGAACTCGGCAAATTACCTCCGTAACTTCGGGAGAAGGAGGCCCTATCAGAAGGCAACTTTTGGTAGGGGGCACAAGCTGGGGGGTAGCGACTGTTTAGCAAAAACACAGGACTCTGCTAAGTCGGCTTCAAGACGACGTATAGGGTCTGACGCCTGCCCGGTGCTCGAAGGTTAAGAGGAGGAGTGCAAGCTCTGAATTGAAGCCCGAGTAAACGGCGGCCGTAACTATAACGGTCCTAAGGTAGCGAAATTCCTTGTCGGGTAAGTTCCGACCTGCACGAATGGCGTAACGACTTCCCCACTGTCTCCAGGATATGCTCAGCGAAATTGAATTCTCCGTGAAGATGCGGAGTACCCGCGGTTAGACGGAAAGACCCCGTGCACCTTTACTGCAGCTTCAGAGTGGCATTAGGAAAGAATTGTGTAGAATAGGTGGGAGGCTTTGAAACTTGGGCGCCAGTCCGAGTGGAGCCATAATGTGAAATACCACCCTATTGTTTTCTGGTGTCTAACTTCGATCCGTTATCCGGATCAGGGACCCTCTGTGGCGGGTAGTTTGACTGGGGCGGTCGCCTCCTAAAGAGTAACGGAGGCGCGCGATGGTTGGCTCAGGACGGTTGGAAACCGTCTGTTAGAGTGCAATGGCATAAGCCAGCCTGACTGCGAGACTGACAAGTCGAGCAGAGACGAAAGTCGGTCATAGTGATCCGGTGGTCCCTCGTGGAAGGGCCATCGCTCAACGGATAAAAGGTACGCCGGGGATAACAGGCTGATGATTCCCAAGAGCTCATATCGACGGAATCGTTTGGCACCTCGATGTCGGCTCATCACATCCTGGGGCTGGAGCAGGTCCCAAGGGTTTGGCTGTTCGCCAATTAAAGTGGTACGTGAGCTGGGTTCAGAACGTCGCGAGACAGTTTGGTCCCTATCTGCCGTGGGCGTCGATAATTGAGAGGAGTTGACCCTAGTACGAGAGGACCGGGTTGAACATACCTCTGGTGTACCAGTCATGCCGCCAGGCGTGCAGCTGGGTAGCTATGTATGGACGGGATAACCGCTGAAAGCATCTAAGCGGGAAGCCTCCCTCGAGATAAGTTATCATAGAGTCGTGGAAGACCACCACGTTGATAGGCTGGGTGTGGAAGTGCGGTAACGCATGAAGCTAACCAGTCCTAATTACTCAATTCGCGCTTGTAGAATCCCGCCATCAACAACAATGTTGGAAAGCATTTTGTCGATGAACGGACAATTAAGCTCGGCCCATGGTCAACATGCACGGTATCAAACCCCGTGCATCATCTTGCCACATCGATTAAAAGACCCGTGATTACAGCTTATGCGCCTGCTTCATTGCTTGGTGGCCATAGCGCCTGTGCCCCACCCGATCCCATCTCGAACTCGGCCGTGAAACCAGGTTGCGCCGATGGTACTTTGTCTCAAGGCATGGAAGAGTAGGACGTCGCCAGGCATTGCAGCAGGCGCATAGACTATAGTCACGTGGAAATAACCCATTCACCTTTTCAAAAGCGGCCTGTCCCTCAAAGGGCCGGCCGCTTTTTTGATTCTCTGGACCGGCACATTAGCCAAACCAGAAACGTTGGCGCGGGATGGAGCAGTCCGGTAGCTCGTCAGGCTCATAACCTGAAGGTCGTAGGTTCAAATCCTACTCCCGCAACCAACAAACTCAATATATTCAAATCATTACAAGCCTCGCTGTCACCAGTGAGGCTTTTTTGCGTTCGACCTGTAAGCGCATAGGAAGGACGCCCGATCACTCAGCAATATGCAAGGCTCGTTGATGAATGGGTTGGTGCCATCGGATTTCCAATGGAGGATTATGGGACCCACTCGCTGAGGCGAACCAAAGCGTCTGTCATTTACAAGGCGACGGGCAACCTGCGAGCGATCCAAATCTTACTCGGCCATTCAACGATCGAAAACCCGTTTCGCTATTTGGGTATCGATTTAGAAGATGCTCTCACTGTGGCCAAAAAACAGAGATATGACTATGCTCGGACAGAACTCATTCATGGGCTGTTATCCGAGTTTCAGGAAAATTGCTGTCCGGTTGCTTGTATTTCCCATCCAATCACTTCAAACGACAACAATTGGTTGGGAAGCCGAGGTTTAACGCGTGACGATCGAAAATATTTTTTCAACAGGGAACCAGTTGCCGATTTGAATGTAGTCCTAATGAGGCTAATATTTTTAGAAATTTGCGGCGACCTCATTTTGAAACACAATTTTGCAGCATTTCAGTATTGATATGCGTTCAAGTAGGTGCGGCACCATATGCGTCATAAGAATATGTTCCCGGCCTTCACCGCAATTTTATCATTCACCAATCTGAACGCAACAGCCTCTCATGCTCAAGCGTTGGATAGCCCACAATCTCCCGCAGAACCGCGTGCGCCCATCATCGATGATTCCGAATTCGACCGGACCATCCCGGCAATCGACGAGAGTCCGGATGCCACGATGGGCAGCGTGGCAGAATGGGATGCCGAACAGCAGAGACTGGAACGCGAGACACAGCAGGATGATGCGGAAGATGGACTGTCGGCTCTGTCTGCGCTGCAGGATGGAGATCCGGACGAAGTGATTGCCGACGCGCCGGTCAATGATCCTGAAATCGATGAACCGCTGACACCGATTGACGGTTTTGATGCCGAGCCATTTGACGAGAGCCAGTATACGGAAGCAGACGACAGCGAGCAAACGGCATCATTGCGATATGATTATCGGATAGATGGTCTCGAATCCCTCGACGAAAGCGGGAAGACTCAAGTTCGTCCTGTCAGTGCGGATGATATTCGCAGCCTGTTTGAGGAGCTCTCGGCACTGGAAGAAGCTGACGGCAAGGCCGCGAACGGCGCAATGGTTTCGGCCCGGATGCAAGAGGATCAGCAATTGCTGGCCGACATCATGACCGGCCAGGGGTTTTTTGACGCCTTGGTCAACGGTGCGGTAGAGCTTCCCGAGACCGAAGGCGAGAGACTGACGGTCGTGCTTCGGGTTGAACCCGGCAGGCGCTACAACCTCGGCGAGATATTATTCGACGCTGATACAGTCGTTCCCGAAGACCTGATCACCAGAAATTTCGTGCCCGAAACCGGTGAACCGATTGTCGCCGAGCGGATCTTGGCGGCGGAAGCCAATATTGCCGTGGTTCTGCCACAGGAGGGCTATCCATTTGCCGAAACCGGGCAGCGTGATATTCTCCTCGACCCGGACACGGGCACCGGCGATTATACGCTGCCTGTCACGATCGGTCCGCGTAGCAGCTATGGCGAGATAATCACCACAAGCACAATCGCCTTCGATGCAGACCATATCGGGGTATTGAGCCGTTTTGATAAGGGCGAGCTTTACGACAGCCGTATGGTCGATGACCTGCGCAAGGCGCTGGTCGCCACAGGTCTGTTCTCAATCATATCGGTAAAGCCGACCGCTAGCGGAGTAACCGCGCCGGACGGGACCGAATATGCCACGATCAATGTCGAGCAGGTAGCAGGGCCACCCCGCACTCTGGCGGGCAGCGCAGGCTATAGCACCGGACAGGGTTTCCGTCTGGAAGGCAGCTGGACGCATCGCAATCTATTCCCGCCGGAGGGCGCCCTGATCGCAAGCGGCGTCGCGGGAACCCAGGAACAAGGTGCATCGCTGACTTTCCGGCGCAGCAATGCCGGTCGTCGCGACCGGACGGTCGAACTGGGCATATCGGCGTTGCACAGCGACTTTGAAGCCTATGAGGCGTTCACGGGCAAGCTGGCCGGACGCATCTCCTATGACAGCACCCCGATCTGGCAAAAGCGACTTACCTATAGCTATGGTTTCGAGATTCTCGGGTCCAACGAACAGGATTTCAATTTTACCACCGGCGTGAGGGATCGGCGCACGTTTTACGTGGCAGCGCTGCCCGGTCAGGTCACATTTGATACCACGGACAGTTTGCTTGATCCGACGCAAGGCTTCCGTTTGTCGGCGAAACTATCGCCGGAAGCATCGCTTGGCAGCGGCACGCAAATTTATGGACGCGGTCTTGTGGAAGGAACCGCATATTATCAGGTTGATGACGGTATCATTCTAGCGGGTCGTGCTCGCATCGGTTCCATCGCCGGTGCCGATCGGGAATTGATCGCACCTTCGCGGCGCTATTATGCCGGCGGCGGCGGATCTGTGCGCGGCTTCGGATATCAGGAACTTGGGCCGAAAGACATCGAGGACCGGCCGATTGGCGGGCGCAGCCTCGTCGAGGCAGCGGCAGAAGTCCGTTATCGCTTTGGCGATTACGGTATCGTCGGTTTTGTGGACGCCGGTCAAGTCTATACCAGTTCAACCCCCGGCTTCGACAATTTGCGCTACGGTGTCGGCATAGGCGGGCGCTTCTACACCAATTTCGGTCCGCTCAGGCTTGATGTCGCTACCCCGATAAACCGGCAACCGGGTGAATCGCGCGTTTCGGTATATATCTCGATCGGTCAGGCATTTTGATGGCGGACACTGAAACCATGGCCGAACAGAAACCCCGGAGGAGCCTCGCTCAAAAAGTTGCGATCGGCTCGGGCGCGCTGACCGCGCTGATTCTGGTGATCCTGATTGCCGGTTACCTCTGGCTAGACAGCAGCAGCGGACACCGTTTTGTCGAGGAACAAGTCGAAGCTCTTGAGTTTGAAAACGGCATGCAGCTGGAGATCGGCAAAATCGACGGTTCTCTTTACGGCGAAATGGACATTTCCGGCTTGAAAATACGCGATCCGAAAGGGGTTTTCGCAACCGCCGACAAAGTCAAAATGGATTGGCGCCCTTTTGCCTTCATCGGCAGTCATGTTGATATTCGCTCGCTCCTCATCCCGAAAGCAAGTCTGCTCCGCATGCCGGAATTTCTGCCAACGGCGTCCGAGGGGCCGTTGTTGCCCGATCTTGATATAGGTGTCGGAACTCTGGAAGTCGGTAGACTGGATATCGCCGAGGCAATATCCGGCAAACGTCATCTGCTCAGCCTGTCGGGGGACGTCAAAATAGCGGACGCGCGCGCCATAATAAACGGCCAGGCCCGCGCGCTCGCCGAGCCAGGTGTCGCCGGTGGTGACAAGGTCAAGTTCAGGCTCAACGCTGTGCCGGAACAGAATAATCTCGACCTCGCGCTCGACCTCGATGCCCCGGCCAACGGATTGGTGGCCGGTATCTCCGGCACCGGTCTGCCGATGACCCTTGCTCTGAAAGGCAAGGGCGACTGGGCCAAATGGAACGGTGTGTTGAAGGGCAAGAGCGGCGAGGAAATGCTTGCCGACTTGGCAATATCAGCGCGGAACGGCACATTTTCCGTCCGCGGCGATGCGCGTCCCGGATTGTTTGTTTCCGGTCCGAGCCGGAACATGCTCGAGCCGGTCACGAAGATTGACTTTACCGCTGCCGGCGAGGACCGGACGTTTGACATAAAGGGAAAGCTTGACAGCGACAATTTCGTCTTGGCGACAAACGGTGTGGTTGATCTCGGCAACAACAAGATGCGGGATCTTAACGTCGATTTCCGGTTGCTTAAGCCATCGGTGATTGCAACCAATATCAATGGCGCCGGCGTCACCGCCAATATGGTGTTAAACGGGGATTTCGCTGCTCCCACCATAGCCTACACGGTCAATGCAGCGCGCATCGGTTTCGATGACACGACGGTGATCGGCTTGCGCGCTAGCGGCGACGTCGAGCTGGACGAGGAAGAGTGGAGCATTCCCTTGCGGGCGCGCGCGCAACGGATCGCCGGGCTGGACGAAGGTATAGGAGCGCTACTGACAAACGTCCGGCTCGATGGGGACTTCGGATATGCCAATGGCAGGCTGCTTTCCGATAATCTCAAGATTATGTCAGACCGGATCAATGCGACCGCCGTCATCGTTGCCGATCTCAACCAGGGGCTTTATACTGGCGGGCTCAAGGGCCGCATCGATGGTTACCGGGTCGAGAGCGTGGGCGTTTTCAACATCGACAGCGATATCGACCTGAAGTCCGGGAGCAACGGAGCCTTTGCCCTGACCGGCACGGTCCGCGCGCGCTCAAGCCAGATATTCAACGACGGCGCTCGCGAATTTCTCGGCGGCAACAGTCTGATAGTCGCGAAACTATCCTATGATACCGACGGCATCGCCCGGATCAAGAGCCTGAATGTTGCCGCTCCATCCTTCCGACTGACCCAGGGCAGCGGCAGCTATACCCCGTCTGGGGGCATCAATTTTGCAGCCAAAGGCATGTCCGACCAATATGGACCGCTTGGCGTTAAAGTCAGCGGCAGTGTGGCTCGCCCGGTTGCCACCATAGCCGCTGCGCGCCCCGGCCTCGGCGTGGGCATGAATAATGTCGTCGCTACTATTAGGGGCAATGCGAAGGGCTATGCGATCATAGCTGCCGGCAATAGCGATTACGGGCAGTTTGACGCCAATGTCGATATACTTGCGGGTAGCGGGCCGCTGACGGTTGACGTAAATAGCGGCACCCAGTTTGCCGGGGTTGGTCTCACTGGCCGTATGCGCCAGACCGGAGCCGGACCGTTTTCCGGCCAGCTGGCGGCCAGCGGCTCCGGGATACAGGGCGACGTGGTGCTGAGTGCCTTTAGCGGCAAGCAGCGCGCGATCATCGACGCAACGGCCTTCCAGACCCTGTTGCCTGGCCCAGCCAATCTGGCGATCGAACGGGCCATCATCGGTGCCGATATCATTCTCTACGACCAGCCGCAGGTGGTCGCTGATGTCCAGATCCAGGGTCTGACAATGCAAGAGCTGCAAATTGCTGCAGCGCGCGCAAAAATCAATTATCGCGGCGGGCAAGGCACAGTTAAAATAATGGCGGAAGGCAGAAACCAGGTTCCATTCCGTTTTGCCGCAAATGCGATCCTCGATCCCGAGCTATGGCGAGTGGCGCTTGATGGCCGTGCTAACGGCGTCGCGTTCAAAACGCGGAAGGCCGCGCGGATCATTCCCGGGCGTCACAAATATCGACTGCTCCCCACGACCATCGACCTGTCGAAAGGCAATATCCAGTTGGCCGGCGATTACGGGAGCGGTCTGAATATTCAGAGCCGGTTGAACAACGTCAACCTTGCTCTCATCAATCCGATGATGCCCGGCCTGGGTCTCGGGGGAACGGCGACTGGAAGCCTCGATTTTTCCCAGAGCTCTTCCAGCGCCTTTCCGGAAGCCGACGCCCGTTTGCGGATCGACGATTTTACCCGCACCAGCCTGGCGTCCGTATCGCAGCCGGTCGATCTGCACTTTGTCGGGCGGCTGCTGGCGGATGGCGGCAACGGCCGCGCGATATTCCGGCGCAGAGGCGCTGCCATTGGCCGGATGCATGTGAACCTGACGCCGCTACCACCCGGCGCCGGGTCATGGACGACACGCTTGCTTGCAGCACCGTTATCGGGAGGCCTGCGCTATAATGGACCGGCTAACACCTTATTTTCTCTGGCCGCGCTTCCTGATCAGGATCTTCGCGGCGCGATCGGCGTGGCGGCAGATTTTTCCGGCCGGGTGCAAACGCCGGTTTTAACCGGCGTGGTCCGCGCGAACAATCTGGTTTACGAGAATAACGCTTATGGCACCCGCCTCACCAACATGAAAATACGGGGCAATTTCTCCAACGACCGTCTGGAGGTCACCCAATTGACTGCCAATGCCGGAGATGGAACAATCAGCGGCAAGGGTTTTGTCTCGCTGAGTTCCGCCAAGGGCTACCCGCTGCAACTGGCGCTCGATCTGAATAACGCGACATTGGCAAAAGGCAGCGACCTTGCTGCATCGGCCACCGGAGCAATCGAGCTTGTCAACAATTCAAGCACTCCGGCAACAGTCCGCGGTCGCATTCGCCTGCCCGAAACACGTTACAAGATCGTCTATGAGGGTTCGACGAAAGTCGCGACCCTCACTGGTGTGCGGCGCAAGCCTGCTCTGGGTCGCAAGAAAATCACCGGTGACGCCGATCCAGTTAGCGGAGTACCCGGCAACTGGAAGCTCGATATCGATCTGATCGCCGACAACCAGATTTATGTCAGCGGAATGGGCCTCGATTCCGAATGGTCTGCCGACATCAAGGTGCGCGGCACGACCGGGAAACCGGTGCTGACCGGTGGCATTGATTTGATCCGCGGAACGCTGGGCTTTGCCGGTCGATCTTTCGATCTGCAAACAGGGCGCCTGCGTTTCAATGGCGGTTCGATGACCAACCCGACGTTAAGGCTGGTGGCCAGTGGTGAAGTGGATGACGTGAATATCAACGTCAACATCACGGGCAGCGCCGAGGACCCGGAAATCGCGTTCAGCTCGACACCCGGCTTACCGCAGGACGAGATCATGGCGCGCATATTATTTGGCAATTCAATCGGCGAACTGACGCCCATCCAGGCCGTGCAACTGGCATCATCCCTCAATGGGTTGCGTGGCGGTGGCGGCGGGCTCAATCCGCTCGGGGTACTGCAATCATCGGTGGGCATCGATCGCCTGCGCATATTGGGTGCAGACAAGGATACTGGTCGCAGCACATCAATCGCTGCCGGGCAATATATATCCAATGATGTCTATGTCGAGATTGTGACCGATGCGCGCGGCTATACGGCGACACAGTTGGAGATCAGCCTGACGCCTGCGCTGTCTGTCCTCAGTTCGGTCGGAAGCTTTGGCGGTTCAAACGTCAACATACGATACCGGAAGGATTATTGATGCACAGGGGAATGATATTGCTGGCAATCTCGCTTCTATCGCTGAGCGCTTGCGAGAAAGATTTTGATGAAAAATATCAGGACAATCTCGATCAGCTGAATGCGGAAGCAAAGGCGATCGAGTCCGGCGTCATCCAGCATCTCGCCGAGGGCCGCCAGGCAGATGAAATCATCCAGTCGGCCGAAGGCCCGAACGGCAAAATCCAAAAGAAAGACGCGGCAACCCAATGAACCCTGTGCACGGAGATGACAATGCAGGGCTGAACCACATCGAGGCACAGACCCCCGGAGCGACTGCTCGGAATCCGCTCCATTTCCCGCTGAAGGCGTGGTGGGCGATATTGAAGCGCCTATATGTGATGAATGATTTCCACAATCTGCCGCTGCTCTCGGCGGGCGTTGCCTTCTTCGCTTTCCTCGCCTTCGTGCCACTGATCGCAGTCATCGTGTTGCTATACGGTCTCGTCGGTGACCCCGATACGGTCACTGCCAGCATCGAACAATTATCTGCCATCCTGCCCTCTGCTGTGCTTACCATTTTGCGCGAGCAGCTTTTGTCGATCGTCAACACCAGCAAGGCTGCACAGGGACTGGGTCTGGCGCTGGCCCTGTTTGTATCGATCTATGGCGCGATGCGCGCGGCAAGCGCGATGATGAAAGCGCTCAATATCATCTATGAAGAACATGAATCGCGTAATATTCTGGTTACGACACTGGTCGGCGCACAGATTACCATCGGCATGGCGGGGGTTGCGATTGTCGGTCTGACCGCAATCTCGCTATTCACCTACATCAGTAATTTCCTCCAAGGCTATCTTGGCGACGGGGTGCTGATCTTTTTGAAGCTGGCGACGTGGCTGATGGCGGGTTTTCTGGTAAGCCTGACCTTTGGTTTGTTCTTTCGCTATGCACCCGACCGACGTCCCGCAAAATGGCGCTGGCTTTCTCTGGGATCTGTTGTGGCAACTTTGCTGTGGCTGGTTATAACCATCGGTTTTGGCTATTATGCTGCGAATGTCAGCGACTATAACGCAACTTATGGATCGCTCGCTGCAGTTGTTATTTTTCTTATGTGGCTATTCCTGTCAGCATATTCTGTATTGATAGGAGCTGAAATAAATGCGGAAACCGAACGCCAGACGTTTCAGGATTCGACGATCGGAAAAGACAGGCCCATTGGCGAGCGCGGCGCGGTTATGGCAGATACCGTACTTCTCGGCGAAGCCAGCCGAAAAATTCTTGAAAAGAAGCAGCGCCGACGCGCTGACCGGCTCGCTCGGAAGGTAACAAACGAAGATTTGAGCGATGCCGGTAGGCGGTAAACACATTGGTTGGTCGATTTCAGTGGCTATCACGGCTCTCTAACACCCGCCTTATCGAAGGATTCCAAGAACAGAAGTTCGGCTGACGGCTCAAAGCGCCGAAACCACATTGGATCGAATGACTTGCTGCTTCCCAACCAATTTTGTCATGATGGATTGCGCGGATCGAGCGCAGGCAATGGCAGCGCGCAGGAGCAAGCGTCTACCCTCGGAATGACGACAGTTTGACGAGAAGCGGACGTCCAATCGCG